>NZ_OZ060419.1 GCF_964059175.1 Buchnera aphidicola (Brachycaudus tragopogonis) | reverse complement strand
ATGTTTTTTTTAGAATAAAAAAGTTTTTTTCAAAATAAAAAAGTTATTTTGAAAAAAAATATATATAAATTTGATTTTGAATAAGACAGAAATGAAGAAATAAAAAAATTAAAAAAATAAATACTCTACGTAAAGAAACGTATTTATTTTTTTAATTTTATGAATTTATCTATTCATTAATTATCAGGATATGTATTTGTAGCAATTTTCCGTAGATAATAATAGCTTATATTAACTTGTTTTTTTAATCCATTAGGACCTAATTTAGTTAATTCACTTAGAGAATACTTAGCTACTAAAGCACGAAGAATTGTTTGTCTAGCTTCCTTTTCATCTAAATTAATTAATTTTTGAGCATTTCTTTTTTTCTTATAAAAGGCATGTCTGGACATTCTATATTTAAAAATACTTTTAATTTGAGTATCTTTAGAACGTCTTTTAGCATCATTCATAGTAATGGGTTTTAGACCCTTGCTAATAAGGTTAGTATTTATCCAACCCAATTGTTGTTTTTTAGCATTCATTAATTTTTCTTTAGAAACACCGAACAGCATAAAAAATAATGGCGTAAGCGTAATCATTTTAGGCATATAATTACCTAATACTCGGTCCCAAGTTTTTTGACAAGTAACAAAACCCATAGGTTCCATAAAATTTGTAATCAATCTAGAGGCACGTGTAATAGATTTATTTCCTGCTTTAGATATTGTAGATAAACCACATTCATCAGATAACTGCTCAACAGATGCTTGAACTAATTCAGAAGAAATATTAAAATGATAAATCATAGCTAGAACCATCGCTCTCATGGCGCATGCGCGATGTTCATTTAATTGTCTAAATCTTTTTAATGGTAATCCAATTTTAATATTTTTAGCTTGTAAAATATAATTTAATTCACATCTTGCAACATCTATTTCTGATGCTTTTTTCATTGCATAACAAATAAAAGCAGGTCGACGTTTATTATTTTTAGGTGGTATAAAAATCGGATTAGGATTATTTATATAACATTTTCTTGATATCATAAGATGATGCTTTAAATTAGTAGAAAGAAGATTTTTTTTACATTTACAAATGTAAAAAAACAGTTTTTTTTATTAATTTTATTCTTATTTGTAACCTTAAATTTTTTATATATTATATAATATATACTTTACTTTTATTTTTTTTTATGAATAAATATAATTTATCAAAATAATAAATATTCTTAACATAAATTTTAATCATTTTCAATATAAGTTATTAAAATTTTTTAGAATATCTTAACATACAGATATAAAAATCAAATTTAGTAAGTTTTATTTAAAAAACAGTAACAGTTAGGAATAATAAAAATGGAAAGAATTATTGAAAAAACTATATATGCTTCTCGTTGGTTAATGTTTCCTGTGTACGTAGGTTTATCATTTGGATTTATATTATTAACATTAAAATTTTTTCAACAAATTGTATTTATTATTCCAGACATTCTCGCTATGTCAGAGTCTGGATTAGTATTAATTGTTTTATCATTAATTGATATTGCTTTAGTAGGCGGTTTATTAGTAATGGTAATGTTTTCTGGTTATGAAAATTTTATTTCTAAAATGGATATGGAAGACAATAAAAAAAGATTAGGATGGATGGGTACTATGGATGTGAATTCAATTAAAAATAAAGTTGCTTCGTCAATAGTCGCTATATCTTCTGTACATCTATTACGTCTTTTCATGGAAGCTGAAAAAATATTAGATAATAAAATTATGTTATGTGTTATAATTCATCTTACATTTGTATTATCTGCTTTTGGTATGGCTTATATTGATAAAATGAGCAAAAAAAAATATTTGCCTCATTAATTTTTTGTTAAAAAAAATAATAAATTAAATTATTTGAATTGTTATTATGCTAGTGTTATGTGTTTAAAAACATAATATATTTTTAAAATTTAATGTCTCATTTATTATAAATTCTTCTTTTAAAGAAACATTACTTTATCAAAGTGTATTTAGTGCCTAGAAAAAATTATATATATAATCCTAAACCAATTTTTAATCCACCTCAAAATAAGAGAAAAATATCTAAATTTATTTTCTATGCTATGAAAAAAGCATCAGAAATAGATGTTGCTAGAAGTAATTTAAATTATACCTTGCTGCCTATAGATCCTAAAACTGGTAATGTTTTACCTCGATTTAGACGATTAAATGAGCATCGCGCTTGTGCTATGAGAGCTATAGTACTTGCCATGTTGTATTATTTTAATATCAATTCTAATTTAGTGGAAGCATCTATTGAAAAGTTGGCAGATGAATGTGGTTTATCTACTTTTTCTGATTCAGGTAATAAATCTATTACTCGCGCATCGCGATTAATAAATGAGTTTTTAGAACCAATGGGATTTATAAAATGTAAAAGAGAAAAAAGTATATCAATGAGTAATTATATACCTAAAAGAATATCTTTAACACCAATGTTTTTTATGTTATTTGATATCTCGGAATCTAAAATAAAGAATTATTTAAGTTCCCCAACAAAATTTTTTCAAAAACCAAAAATACAAGAAAAAAAAATGTTTATTTCTTTTTCAGATATGGAAATTATATCACAATTAGATGAAAAATCTGCTAGAAAAAAAATATTAAATGCTTTAATTAATTATTATAGTGCAAGCCAATTAACAAAAATAGGTCCAAAAGGTCTTAAAAAAAAGATAGATATTGAATATAATAATTTATGTAAATTATATAAAAAAAAATAAAAAAATAAATTTATACAACAAAAATTTCATAAGACATCAAAACATAAGAATATAAGTGTTTTGATGTCTTATGAAATTTTTGTTGTATAAATTTATTTTATTTAATGACTCATTTCATTTATTGTCGAGAAAATTTTTATGAATTCTAAAGTTATTATTTTTGATACAACTTTACGTGATGGTGAACAAGCATTACAAGCAAGTTTAAGTGTGAAAGAAAAACTCCAAATTGCATTATCTCTAGAAAAATCTGGTATAGATGTTATAGAAGTAGGATTTCCTATTTCATCTCCAGGAGATTTTAAATCAGTCCAAATGATATCAAAAAAAATTAAAGATAGTCGTATATGTAGTTTAGCTCGTTGTATAGAAAAAGATATTGATGCTGCTGGAGAAGCTATGTCTACATCTGATTCGTTTCGCATCCATATTTTTTTAGCTACTTCGATACTTCATATGGAATCTAAATTAAGAAAAAATTTTAATGAAATTATTGATATGGCTGTTTTTTCAGTAAAAAAAGCTTTACGTTATACTGATGATATTGAATTTTCTTGTGAAGATGCTAGCAGAACTACAATGGACAATTTATGTCGTATTGTAGAAAAACTCATTGATTCAGGTGTTAAAACTATAAATATACCAGATACAGTAGGATATACTGTACCTAATGAGATTTCTTTTATTATTAAAAATTTGTTTGAGCGTGTGCCTAATATTCACAAATCTATAATTTCAGTACATTGTCATGATGACTTAGGCATGGCAGTAGGAAATTCAATATCAGCCATACAAGCAGGTGCTAGACAAATAGAAGGAACTATTAATGGAATTGGAGAAAGGGCTGGAAATACAGCTTTAGAAGAAGTTATTATGGCTATAAAAGTTAGAGAAGATATTTTAGGTGTTTCCACAAATATCAATCATAAAGAAATTTACCGTACCAGTCAAATTATCAGTCAAATTTGCAATATGCCAATTCCAGCTAATAAAGCTATAGTAGGAAGCAATGCTTTTTCTCATTCTTCTGGAATTCATCAAGATGGAGTTTTAAAAAATAGAAAAAATTATGAAATTATAGATCCAAGTACCATTGGTTTAAAAGAAGTTCAACTTAATTTAACTTCTCGTTCTGGAAGAGCTGCAGTAAAATACTATATGGACGAAATGGGTTATACAAGTAATGATTATAATATAGATGAACTTTATACTGCATTTTTAAAATTAGCAGATAAAAAGGGACAAGTCTTTGACTATGATTTAGAAGCATTGGCATTTATTAATAAACAGCAGGAAGAATCTGAATATTTTTCTTTAAAATTTTTCAGCGTACAATCTATTTCTAATGGTTTATCAACTGCTTCAGTAAAATTACTGTGTGGTAAAAAAATACATACAGAATCTTCTACAACTAGTAACGGGCCAGTAGATGCTATTTATCAAGCATTGAATAGAATTACACATTTTCCTATTATTTTACAAAAATTTCAACTTGTTGCTAAAGGTAAGGGTAAAGATGCACTTGGTCAAGTAGATATTTTAGTTGAATATGAAAAACGTAAGTTTCATGGTATGGGTTTAGCTACTGATATTATTGAATCATCAGCTCAAGCTATGATTAATGTATTAAACAATATATGGAAAGCAAAACAAGTTAATAAAAAATTAAAAATTTTAAAAAAAAACAATGATATTTTTAAAGAGAAAACTGTTTTATGAAAAAAAAATATTGTATTGCAGTACTACCAGGTGATGGGATCGGTCCTGAAGTTATGCAAGAAGCATATAAAATTTTGAATGTTTTAAAAAATGATTTTTCATTACCTTTAGAAACAAAGGAATTTAATATTGGTGGTGTAGCTATTGATCGTGAAGGTGTAGCTTTACCAGAAAAAACATTAAAAGGATGTGAAAAATCTGATGCTATTTTATTTGGATCTGTAGGTGGTCATAAATGGGATAAATTACCGATAGAAGAACGTCCTGAAAGAGCAGCTTTACTTCCTTTAAGGAAACATTTTAATCTTTTTTGTAATTTAAGACCAGCAAGATTATATCCACAGTTAAATTCTTTATCCCCGTTACGCACTGATATTGTAAAAGATGGCTTTGATATATTATGTGTTAGAGAATTAACTGGTGGAATTTATTTTGGAAAACCTAAAGGTCGTGTAAAAGGGAATAATTCTGAATATGCTTTTGATACAGAAATTTACTATAAATCTGAAATTATTAGAATTGCTCACTTATCTTTTGAATTAGCACGTTCTAGAAAACAAAAAGTTTGTTCAATAGACAAATCAAATGTTCTTGAAAGCTCTATTTTGTGGAGAGAGGTAGTAGAAGAGGTTTCTAAACAGTATTCTGATATTACTTTATCTCATTTATATGTTGATAACGCTTGTATGCAAATTATTAAAGATCCTAAACAATTTGATGTATTATTATGTTCTAATCTTTTTGGTGATATTATTTCAGATGAATGTGCTATGATTACTGGTTCTATTGGTATGTTACCTTCAGCAAGTTTAAATGAAAAAAATTTTGGTTTATATGAACCTGCCGGCGGTTCCGCACCTGATATAGGTGGTAAAAATATTGCCAATCCTATAGCTCAAATTCTTTCTGTTTCTATGTTAGTTAGATATGGTATGAAATTAGATAATATAGCCAATAAAATTGATAAAGCAGTGAATGATGTTTTACAGAAAGGTTATAGAACTTTAGATATATCTACTAATCAAAATTACTTAAAAACAAATCAAATGGGTGATATTATCGCTAATTGTTTAGTTAATGGTGCATGAAATGAAAAAAACATTATATGAAAAGATATATGATTCACATATTGTACATAAAGATAAAAATAATACATCTATTTTATATATAGATTTACATTTACTTCATGAAGTGACGTCACCTCAAGCTTTTGATTCATTGCGTGATAACAATCGTCAAGTGAGACAACCTAAAAAAACTTTTGCTACTATGGATCATAATGTTTCAACAGAAAGTAAAGATATTAATGCATCTGGCCCCATGGCAAAAATTCAAATGGAAAAATTAATAAAAAATTGTAGTGAATTTAAGATACCTCTATATGATTTAAATAATCCTAATCAAGGTATAGTCCATGTTATAGGTCCTGAATTGGGTATGAGTTTACCTGGTATGACAATTGTGTGTGGTGATTCTCATACATCAACTCATGGCGCATTTGGTGCACTTTCTTTTGGTATTGGTACTTCAGAAGTAGAGCATGTACTTGCTACTCAAACATTAAAACAACAACGTTTTAAAACTATGAAAATAGAAATATCAGGGACTAGAAATAAATTTATAACTGCTAAGGATATAATCCTATCAATTATAGGTAAATTAGGATCATCAGGGGGTACTGGATACATAATTGAATTTTGTGGTAACGTAGTTAAAAAAATGAGTATGGAAGAAAGAATGACAATTTGTAATATGGCAATTGAAATGGGTGCTATATCAGGATTAATAGCACCAGATGAAATTACGTATTCATATTTAAAAAATAGAATTTATTCACCATATGGTAAATTTTGGGAAAAATCAATAAATTTTTGGAAGACATTAAAAACAGATGAAGGTGCTATTTTTGATCAAACCTTTATTATTGATATATCAAATCTTTCACCTCAAATTACTTGGGGTACAAATCCTGATCAGGTCATTTCAATTAATGAAAGAATACCTGATTTTAATTCATTTGATAATTTAATAAAACAAGATTTAGCAAAATCAGCTTGTACCTACATGGATTTAAAACCTGGTATGTATTTAACAGATGTAAAAATTGATAAGGTATTTATTGGATCTTGTACTAATGCTCGTATAGAAGATTTAAGATCAGCATCTACAATATTAAAAAATAATAAAATTTCTAAGAATGTAAAAGCTATTGTTGTTCCTGGTTCAGGTTTAGTGAAGACAGAAGCAGAAAGTGAAGGTTTAGATAAAATTTTTATTAATGCTGGATTTGAATGGCGATTACCTGGATGTTCTATGTGCTTAGGAATGAATCCAGATAAATTAAATAATGGTGAACGTTGTGCTTCTACTAGTAATCGAAATTTTGAAGGTAGACAAGGCAGAGGTGGTCGAACACATTTAGTTAGTCCTATTATGGCTGCTGCCGCTGCTATATATGGTAAGTTTTTTGATGTTAGAAATTTAGATGATATTAGGAATAATTAAAAATGTTTAAATTCACTGAACATACTGGTATTGTTGTTCCTTTAGATATAGCTAATATTGATACAGATATTATAATTCCTAAACAATTTTTACAAAGAGTTGGTAGGCGGGGATTCGGTAAATATTTATTCCATGATTGGCGTTTTATTGATATAAATCGATTAGAAACAAATAATCAATTTATTTTAAATCAAGATGTTTATAAAAATGCAAGTATTTTATTAACTAGGTCAAATTTTGGTTGTGGTTCATCAAGAGAACATGCTGTATGGTCTTTATTAGATTATGGGTTTAGAGTAATAATTGCACCTAGTTTTGCTGACATTTTTTACAATAATAGTTTTAATAATAAACTTCTACTTATTACTTTAACTGATAGAGAAATTGATTTTCTATTTGATATTGTTAGAAAAAATATTGGTATAAATTTTAATGTAAATTTAATTAACAATAAAATTATAGTAAATGAAAGATCTTTTTCGTTTAAAATAGATAATTTTCGTCGCATGTGTTTATTAAATAATTTAGATAATATTGATTTAACTATGAAATATGTTGAAAAAATCAATAAATATGAAGAGAATATTTCTAATTTTATTATAGGTAGAAGAGAATTTCAGTCTTATATTTAATAGTTTATGTTTTATATAAAAAAAAGCGAAAGTTTTATAAATAAAACTTTCGCTTTTTTTTATATAAAAAAATATATGTTTATTCATTTTTTATATAAGATTTAAACAATTGTTATTTTGCATGTATATAATAAGAAGCGTTTATTAAAAATAACAATATGCATTTAT
>NZ_OZ060417.1 GCF_964059175.1 Buchnera aphidicola (Brachycaudus tragopogonis) | reverse complement strand
ATATGTTGAAGCATCTTTTAATGTATGGTCAGGCTGTATAATAAAAAGACTATATAAAATAAAAAAACATTAGATTCTTAAAAAAGACAAAAACAAATATATTTATATATATATGAATTATTTTAATTGTTATTATTTCTTTTTTTTTAAAGTAGTTATTAGTATCAATTTATTCGACATATTCTATTACAGACTTGTATATAGTATGCATCTCAGTTTAGAAAATAAAAAAGATGAGAATCTTGCTTTAATCTATTAAATTAGTTACTATTACAAATAGTAAAATATTTTTTTTTGAAAAAAAAAGAGATCTAAATTGATGCAAAATAGCGCACATGAAATTGAAATAATTCAAAGACAAGCTCCTTATCACTTAGATCCTACAAAAGTTTTCAACCACCTTTGTGGATCCAGATCGGCAACATTATTACTTGAAACTGCAGAAGTTAATAAAAAAAATGATTTAGAAAGCATAATGATTATTGATAGTGCCATGCGTATTTGTGCTCAAAACAATTCGGTGGAACTGACTGCTCTTTCCATTAATGGTGCAAATATTTTACATATTTTAAAAAAAAATCTTGACGAAGATAAAAAAATTCAAGTGTCCGAAACTTCTCAAAACCTCAACATTATTTTCCCTATTATTGAAAAAAATCTCGACGAAGATAAAAAAATTTTTTCATTATCAATATTTGATTCGTTTAGATTCATCATGAAGATTTTTAAAAACACGGAAAAACGAAACAAAGCTATTTTTTTTGGTGGTCTCTTTTCCTATGATCTGATCTCTAATTTTGAATCGTTGCCTATACTGGAAAGAAAACACAAATGTCCAGATTTTTGTTTTTATTTAGCTGAAACCCTTTTAGTAATGGATCATCAAAACAAAACATGTTTAATTCAAAATAGTATATTTACTAAAAATGCAGATGAGAAGAAAAGAATTGCAAAAAGATCAGAAGAAATAGAAAAACAACTCGGACAGGAACTAAATCTAATTCCCCAACATAAAATTAACAATATTCAATTAACTTCAAATATGAATGATTTCGAATATTGTTCTATTATTAAACAATTACAAATATTAATTCAACAAGGTGAAATTTTTCAAGTCGTACCATCTCGAAAATTTTTCTTGCCGTGTACCAATGCATTATCTGCTTATCAGGAATTAAAAAAAAGCAATCCTAGCCCTTATATGTTTTTTATGCAAGATGAAGATTTCACCTTATTTGGTGCTTCACCAGAAAGTTCTTTAAAATATGATGAAAAAACACAACAAATTGAATTATATCCGATAGCCGGCACTAGGCCTCGGGGAAGAAACAAAGATGGATCTCTCAATTTAGATTTGGATAGTAGAATAGAACTCGAAATGAGAACCAATCATAAAGAATTGGCCGAACATTTAATGTTGGTAGATTTGGCACGCAATGATCTTGCGCGCATTTGTGAACCGGGTTCGAGATATGTTTCAGAATTAGTAAAAGTTGATAAGTATTCCCATGTCATGCATCTGGTTTCCAAGGTCGTTGGAAAATTAAAAAATGGATTAGATGCGCTTCACGCTTATGCTGCCTGTATGAATATGGGAACACTAACCGGTGCACCCAAAGTGCGAGCGATGCAATTAATTGCAGCATATGAAAAAGAAAGACGGGGGAGTTATGGAGGCGCGATAGGTTACTTTACTGATTCGGGGAATTTGGATACATGTATCACAATACGATCGGCATATATAGAAAAAGATATTGCTACGATTCAAGCAGGTGCCGGCATTGTTTTCAATTCGAAACCTGAAGACGAAGTGACTGAAAGTTTGAATAAAGCACAAGCTGTAATAAATGCGATAAAAAAGGCTCATTGTTCAAGAGGAATTTTTTAAATAATGGCAAATATTTTACTTTTAGATAATATAGATTCCTTTACGTATAATCTTGTCGAGCAACTGAGGAATCAGAAAAATAATGTATTAATTTATCGCAATACTGTTGATATAAAAATTATTTTAAGAGCACTAAACAAATTAAAAAATCCTATTTTAATGTTATCACCCGGACCAGGTTTGCCCCGAGACGCTGGGTGTATGTTGAAATTAATTAAACGAGTGAAGGGTAATCTGCCTATAATAGGAATTTGTTTAGGACACCAGGCGATTGTAGAAGCTTATGGCGGCATGATTGGACACGCAGGTGAGATATTCCATGGAAAGGCATCTTTAATCAACCACGATGGTGTAGAGATGTTTAGAGGCATGCCGCAACCGCTGCCTGTTGCTCGCTATCATTCGCTTATTTGCAATAAAATTCCAGAGAATTTTGTAATTAACTCTTATTTTAATAAAATGATTATGTCTGTAAGAAATAATTTAGATTACGTATGTGGTTTCCAATTTCATCCAGAATCTATTTTAACAACCTGCGGCGATCAACTGTTGGAAAAAATTATCCATTGGGTGTCTCTCAAGTATGCTTGAAACACATCAAAATATTTTTAATTAAAAATATGATGTCATGATGAACATGTCTTCTCTTGTCATCTTTTGAACAGCCCAGAGACCCAAAACAGCAAGATGCGGATATATGTTTTGATCTTCACACATCTCTTTCAAACGAAAAAATATACACCCATATATCACAGATACGTGACGTAATATTTTTTTTAATGAAAATCTCCATTGTTTAGTATTGAAACCAATATGAAACGAGGTTGAAAAGAGAGAGCATCAAAGATGAAATGGATAACATTATTCATAATACAATCATTGGTGTGCCGTTAATTAATTAGAATTCAAATCATCCCATCAAATAAAATCGAAACAAAACATCTTCAAATCAATCTTATGTCACCCCCCTCCCTCTCCCATAAATAGTTACAGAAGACAGCGGTCATAATAACAGAAGCATGCATCTGATAGGACAAATATTATAGATTTAAGGTATGCGCTTGTTTCAATAAAATTGAACAACACGGATCCTTTTCTTACAATAAAAAAATATTTTTTAAGTGTTGATTAAAAAAATCAATTTTGTTTAAAAAAAGTTATCCACAATTTTCTGTGTATAAGTTTGTTATAAAATTGATGAAATATTTGTTCAATTTGAAAAAAAATATATATAAGACTATGTTTTATATATATTTATTTTTTTTTCATATTTTAAAAAGAGGTGTTATTAACATGTTCATAAGTCTGGGGATAACTTCTGTATAA